>NZ_JBFRFF010000002.1:0-2500 GCF_052114685.1 Rhizobium sp. 2YAF20
TGGTTTGCGGGGGCAGGATTTGAACCTGCGGCCTTCAGGTTATGAGCCTGACGAGCTACCGGGCTGCTCCACCCCGCGTCACGACGTTTTTGCCATGGGCAAAATAGTTCGGGTTTTTGCTGTAGCAAAATACCCCTTTTTGGAGCAAACCGGAAGGGTTTGTCTCCAGTTGCAAATCCGACGATTTGCGTTGTTTTGTCCGGTTGCTAACGCAAGCGGGCCGCTGATGGCGGCCCGTTTACGTGCGGCTTATGGCCGGTTTGTTTGTTTTGAGAAGGTGATCTTTTTGAATGTTGCGTTTKGCAGACCTGGCAGCGACCGACTCTCCCGCGTCTTAAGACGAAGTACCATAGGCGCTGGGGCGTTTCACGGCCGTGTTCGGAATGGGAACGGGTGCAGCCGCCCCGCCATGACCACCAGGTCGGCAAAGCGCAACATTTGAGAAGCTGGTGAGACCGAAGTCTCGTTTTTTTCAGGGTGTTTTGCGGTTGKGCAAACAGCCTGGAACACGTCTTGCATCATCTTTGGCGCTTTGTAGCGCCAGATGAGCATTGATCAATGAGAACGATCAAGCCAATCGAGCTATTAGTACCGGTAAGCTTCATGCGTTGCCGCACTTCCACACCCGGCCTATCAACGTGGTCGTCTTCCACGGCTCTGATAGGGAACACTCGTTTTCAGGTTGGTTTCCCGCTTAGATGCCTTCAGCGGTTATCCATTCCATATGTAGCTACCCTGCTATGCCCTTGGCAGGACAACAGGTCCACCAGAGATATGTCCATCCCGGTCCTCTCGTACTAGGGACAGATCCTGTCAATATTCCTACACCCACGGCAGATAGGGACCGAACTGTCTCACGACGTTCTGAACCCAGCTCACGTACCGCTTTAATTGGCGAACAGCCAAACCCTTGGGACCTGCTCCAGCCCCAGGATGCGATGAGCCGACATCGAGGTGCCAAACAACCCCGTCGATATGGACTCTTGGGGGTCATCAGCCTGTTATCCCCGGCGTACCTTTTATCCGTTGAGCGATGGCCCTTCCACGCGGGACCACCGGATCACTATGACCGACTTTCGTCTCTGCTCGACTTGTCAGTCTCGCAGTCAGGCGGGCTTATGCCATTGCACTCGACGACCGATTTCCGACCGGTCTGAGCCCACCATCGCGCGCCTCCGTTACTCTTTCGGAGGCGACCGCCCCAGTCAAACTACCCACCATACACTGTCCCGGACCCGGATAACGGGCCGCGGTTAGACATCCATGACGATAAGGGTGGTATTTCAAGGATGGCTCCACAAGAACTGGCGTCCCTGCTTCAAAGCCTACCACCTATCCTACACATGCCGACACGAATGCCAGTGTAAAGCTATAGTAAAGGTGCACGGGGTCTTTCCGTCTGACCGCAGGAACCCCGCATCTTCACGGGGAATTCAATTTCACTGAGTCTATGTTGGAGACAGCGGGGAAGTCGTTACGCCATTCGTGCAGGTCGGAACTTACCCGACAAGGAATTTCGCTACCTTAGGACCGTTATAGTTACGGCCGCCGTTTACTGGGGCTTCAGTTCAGAGCTTGCACCCCTCCCTTTAACCTTCCAGCACCGGGCAGGCGTCAGACCCTATACGTCGTCTTGCGACTTCGCAGAGCCCTGTGTTTTTGGTAAACAGTCGCTACCCCCTGGTCTGTGCCACCCTCTCATACTTGCGTATAAAAGGGTCACGCTTCTTCCGAAGTTACGCGTGCAATTTGCCGAGTTCCTTCAACATAGTTCTCTCAAGCGCCTTGGTATACTCTACCTGACCACCTGTGTCGGTTTCGGGTACGGTCTATACGGTGGAGCTATTTCCTGGAACCGCGTCCCAGCCCGGACAATCCAATAAGTCCGAACCAGTTAAGCAATCCGTCACTACCACCAGGCCCACGATTATTAACGTGGTTCCCATCGACTACGCGTGTCCGCCTCGTCTTAGGGGCCGGCTAACCCTGCTCAGATTAACTTTAAGCAGGAACCCTTGGTCTTTCGGCGAGGGAGTCTCTCACTCCCTTTATCGTTACTCATGTCAACATTCGCACTTCCGATACCTCCAGGAGCCCTCACGGGTCTCCCTTCACTGGCTTACGGAACGCTCCGCTACCACTCTCCCATAAGGAGAATCCTCAGCTTCGGTGCATGGCTTCAGCCCCGTTACATTTTCGGCGCAAAGACCCTTGACTAGACCAGTGAGCTGTTACGCTTTCTTTAAATGATGGCTGCTTCTAAGCCAACATCCTGGTTGTTTTGGGATCCTCACATCCTTTCCCACTTAGCCATGACTTGGGGACCTTAGCTGGAGGTTAGGGTTGTTGCCCTTTTCACGACGGACGTTAGCACCCGCCGTGTGTCTGCCGAGTAGTACTCCCCGGTATTCGGAGTTTGGTTAGGATCAGTAAGACGGTGAGTCCCCATAGCCCATCCAGTGCTCTACCCCCGGGGGTATTCGCTCGACGCTCTACCTAA